>NZ_JBHWIV010000003.1:259918-260132 GCF_042731675.1 Kitasatospora sp. NPDC059827
GGCGATCCCTTGCGGGATCAGTACCCCCGACCGGATTCGAACCGGCGCTACTGCCGTGAGAGGGCAGCGTGCTAGGCCGCTACACAACGGGGGCTTTCCAGGCGATCCCTTGCGGGATCAGTACCCCCGACCGGATTCGAACCGGCGCTACTGCCGTGAGAGGGCAGCGTGCTAGGCCGCTACACAACGGGGGCTTGGATCTTCATTTGTACTG